>NZ_LPUG01000001.1:0-1213 GCF_001560855.1 Anoxybacillus sp. P3H1B
GCAAAATCGAGGTGTCCGAAGATGAGTCAGAAATATGACAAAGAGTTCAAAATCCAAACCGTAAAAATGATTCAGGAACAGGGGAAGCCGGTGGCGCAGGTCGCCCGAGAATTGGGCGTATCCGACAATACTCTGTACCGCTGGATCAACGAATTCAAACAGGATCCGGTCAATGCGTTTCGCGGCAGCGGCAACCTGAAAATCGAGGAAAAAACCCTTCTCGAAATGCAGAAACGAATCCGCCAACTCGAGATGGAGAACGAAATTTTAAAAAAGGCGATGCACATCTTCGCAAAAGACCGGAACTGATCTTTGCGTTTATCCACAAACACCGCTCCAAGTATCCGGTATCGGAGATGTGCAAGGTTTTGAACGTATCCCGGAGTGGTTATTATCAATGGACCAGGCGCCAGGAAAGCGAGCAAAAGAAACGTCGCCGAGAACTGGAACAACAGATTAGCCGTATCTTTGTGGACTCGCGTCGCCTGTACGGCAGCCCGAAGATCGCTCAAGTCTTGCGCCAGCAAGGTGTTCGGGTATCCGAAAAAACGGTCGCCCGCATCATGAAGGAACTGGGGCTTAAGTCGCGCACCGTCAAGACATACAAGGCGACGACGAACTCGAACCACAATCTGCCAGTGCATGACAATGTGCTGAACCAGCAGTTCAGGGCACAAGCTCCCAATCAAGTCTGGATGGCGGACATCACTTACGTTCCGACAGACGAGGGATGGCTCTATGTCGCGAGCGTGATGGACTTGTACACGCGCAAAATCGTAGGCTGGCACGCCGATGAGCGAATGACCAAGGAATTGGTCCTGCAAGCTCTGGATCAGGCTTACAACCGTCAACGGCCGAAAGGCGAAGTCCTGCATCATTCCGATCGCGGCAGCCAATACGCATCTCATGAGTACCAAAAACGGCTCTTGAAATACGGGATGAAATGCAGCATGAGCCGCAAGGGCAACTGCTATGACAATGCCTGCATCGAATCGTTCCACAGCGTGCTCAAAAAGGAACTCGTCTATCTGGAGAAGTTCAGAACCCGCAAGGAAGCCCAAAGTCGGATTTTTGAATACATCGAGTTTTTCTACAACCGGAAACGCGTACATTCCGCTATCGGGTATCTTACACCTTTTCAATACGAACAAATGTACGGTCAAATTGCGTAATTTTCTCGATTCTGGCTGTCCAATCTATTGACAGAGGTCCA
>NZ_LPUG01000002.1:0-1403 GCF_001560855.1 Anoxybacillus sp. P3H1B
CAGTAGCGTTGCATAAAAAATAAAAATATTTTATACAGAATTTTCTGGATAAAATATTTTATGATAAACGAAAAACAAGGCAGTAACCAACTAAAGGTGATCACTATCCATTTGGTAATAAATGTATTTGTTTTATTGTTACATGGCTAACGTGTTTCGCCGACTTCTTTCACTCATTCCCGTTGAATTCGTTCCACCCACACGGTACTTGGTTTCCAAAGAAAAACGCGAAGCCAACGATAAATCTGGGTGAGAGAATGTTTCGATTTCATTTCAAGTTGAATAAGAATGAGTAAACAGTAAGCAATCAGAGCTAAGTAAACCTGATTTTCTACAGCTTCTGGACTCGTTCCATAAAGATGTTTGAGTGTTAAACGTTGCTTCATCCACTTAAAAAATAGTTCAATGGCCCATCGAGAACGATAGATATCACCAAGTTCTTCTGGATCTAGGTCGAATCGGTTCGTAATGATTCGAATTCGATTCCCATCCGAATCGAATGTTTCGATTAATCGAAAGACATTTTCCGTTCGTTTTTGTGGTGTCCCAATGACCACCATTGAATCAGATAAAATAGAGGAATGGGATGGGACAGAGAACGATTCAAGAAATCGAACATAGGCATTCTTTTTCAGACGGGAGGCGAAAAAGAGGCCTTTATCACAGTAATAATCGAACTTTTCGTAGTTTACATAACCACGATCAAACACGTACATGGCATCTGTTTCGTCGATCAGTTGTTCCATTTGTGTTCGATCATTGTTCCCTGCTGGGGTCATGACCATTTTTTCCGGATAAACCGTATCTTCATTGACAAACACCAGTCGTAAATGGACCTTAATTCCCGACTTCGTTTTACGAAACGTAGCCCATTGATATTTTTTCAGATTCAGTGAAATGGTCGTGGAATCCACGATTTTTAAGCCTTTCACCTGACTGGAGGAATTCGTGGACATCTGACGGATTTGATTCACTAAATCCAGAAAGATTTCTGCGAGTAATTCGGGTTTTACTTGGCGATGTTTTCGAGAAAGTTGTGAAGCACTAATAGAGGTCAATCCTAATTCTCGCTGAAAATCATCCAGTAATGCATCATCGGCGATGGCGCGCAGTCCTTCTCGTTGTTGAAGTTGAGCATGTAAAAACAAAAGTAAATACGCTTTTGTGGTTAATTTTTTCGTATATTTATCTTGTTTCATCTCTTCCATTCTTTGTGTAAATTTTACAGAATGGAGAGGAGTGACCCATTTACCAAATGAAGAAAATAGTGTATCCTTGTCCATAGGCTTCATCCTTTATATTGGATTTGGACAGGGACCACCTGTACCATCCATTATAAAGGATTTTTTATGGACTTTTTTCAATTCGGAATTTTCGAATTAAATTAATGCAACGCTAGTGAT
>NZ_LPUG01000003.1:0-1673 GCF_001560855.1 Anoxybacillus sp. P3H1B
TGATATGCTCCCCCTAAGGTAGACAGATTAAAAAATAAAAATCTGTTTTCTCTTAGGGGGAGTTTTTCTGTGTCTGGCAAACATTATTCTGAAGAGTTTAAATATGAAGTTATTAAAGCTTATGAGAAGAGGGACTACTCCATTAAAGAGCTCTGTTCTAAATATCAAATATCTCAAAATTCATTAAGAGAATGGATTGTGGGATTTGAAAGGTATGGATCGGAAGGATTAAAAAGATCTACATCATGGAAACCTTATTCTAAGGAGTTAAAGGAAGCAGCTGTAATCGATTATTTGTCAGGTGAACTTTCTCAATATGAGATCGTTAGAAAGTATGAAATATCAAGCAGGTCCGTACTCCGAAGATGGATTAGCATTTATAATAGTCATAGAGATTTAAAGGATAGGTCGAAAGGAAGGACAAACTCTATGACGAAAGGAAGAAAAACGACTTGGGATGAACGGATTCAAATTGTCCTTGATTGCTTAGAAAACGGAAAAGATTATCAAGGAACAGCTGAGACCTATGAGGTCTCTTATCAACAAGTATACCAATGGGTGAGGAAGTATGAAGCAGGTGGAGATGAAGCACTAAAAGATAAGCGCGGAAGGAAGAAAGAAGAAGCAGAATTAACTCCAGAAGACATTATCCAACTCCAGATTAAAAAGTTAGAAAGAGAAAATGAACGGTTACGTGCAGAGAATCTATTTTTAAAAAAGTTAGAGGAAATCGAAAGGAGGCGAAAATAAGTCAAATCCGATATGAAGATATGTATACCGCTATCCAAGAACTTCATGAGAAGGAAGAGGTAGAGGTTATTCTACTTTGTGAAATCGCTGGAATATCTAGGGCGGCATATTATAAGTGGTTGAATCGTACGCCTTCTGCTCGAGAACTTCAGAATGAAGAGATCATAAAAGAAATGAAAGCACTTCATGAGGAAGTTGATGGTATATACGGATACCGTCGAATGACATTGAACATGAATCGCAAGTTCGGCCAAAATTTCAATCATAAGCGAATCTATAGATTAATGAAAGTCGCAAGAATACAATCTGTCATTCGAAGAAAGAAAACCCCTTATAAGCGTTCTACTCCTCAACATGTGGCGGAGAATATATTGAATCGTGAATTCACAGCGGAAAAGCCGAATGAAAAATGGGTAACAGATGTCACGGAATTCAAATATGGCCCCTCAAAGAAAGCTTATTTAAGCGCTATTCTTGATCTATATGATGGATCAATTGTTAGTTATGTCTTAGGCCATTCTAATAATAATCAACTTGTGTTTAAGACGCTTGACCAAGCAGCAGGGCTTTTGGCTGGAGACCATCCCCTTATTCATAGTGATCGTGGCTTTCAATATACCTCTCATGGGTTTAAACGCAGGATAGATAAAGCGAAAATGACACAAAGTATGTCGCGAGTAGGTAGATGTATTGATAATGGACCAATGGAATCTTTTTGGGGAACACTCAAATGTGAGAAGTATTATTTAAATAAGTATGAGACATTTGAAGAGCTTTCTAAAGCAATAGATGATTACATTTGCTTTTATAATCATGATAGATATCAAAAACGATTAAATGGCCTTAGCCCTATGGAATATAGAGCTAAAGCCGCTTAGATCATTTTTATTATTTCCACTGTCTACTTGACAGGGGGCAGTTCA
>NZ_LPUG01000004.1:0-1761 GCF_001560855.1 Anoxybacillus sp. P3H1B
GTCTCCCACTTCTAAACGAAGTGAAAGTGGGAGATGAATTTCGGTTAGGCGTAGCCTAAAGTGGTCTCTTTTTTTGTGTGTTATGATATAATTAGTTTTAGAAAAATGAAAGGCCGTTGTATCAATGAAATGAGACAATAATAACCATTCAGTGTTCCTGTTGTATTATCATCTTGTTCTGGTTGTAAAATATCGCAGAAAAGTGATTGATGATACCATATCTGACTATGCAAAAGATATGTTTGTGAGATTGGGTAAAAATTACGATATTTCCTTGGTCGAATGGAATCACGATATGGACCATGTGCATATTTTGTTCAAAGCACATCCAAATAGTGAACGATCAAAGTTCATCAATGCCTATAAAAGTGCAAGTTCTCGACTGATCAAAAAGCATTTTCCGAAAGTGAAAAGAAAACGGTGGAAAGAATATTTTGGGTCAAGAAGCTTTTGCCTGCTTACAACGGGTGGTGCGCCCATTGAAGTAATAAAAAAATATATAGAAAATCAAGGTATGAAGTGATGTGGTGTCGATATGGCAAACAAAGCCTATCAGTTCCGTCTATACCCAACAAAAGAACAAGAACAACTGCTCGCCAAAACTTTCGGTTGTGTCCGTTTCGTGTATAACAAAATGCTTGAAGAACGCATACAAATTTTTGAAAAGTTCAAGGACGATAAAGAATCCTTGAAACAGCAAAAATTTCCGACCCCTACCAAGTACAAAAAGGAGTTTCCTTGGCTAAAAGAAGTGGATAGCCTTGCGCTGGCAAATGCCCAATTGAACTTGCAGAAGGCGTTTCAAAACTTCTTTTCTGGCCGCGCTGGATTTCCAAAGTTCAAAAACCGCAAGGCGAAACAGTCGTACACCACAAATGTGGTGAATGGCAACATGAAGCTTTCAGATGGCTATATCAAGCTGCCCAAACTGAAATGGATCAAGCTCAAGCAACATCGGGAGATTCCTGCCCACCATATCATCAAGGCTTGTACGATCACGAAAACAAAAACAGGAAAATACTATATTTCTATTCTCACAGAGTACGAACATCAACCTGCACCAAAAGAAGTACAAACGGTTGTTGGGCTTGACTTTTCCATGAATATGCTGTATGTCGATAGCGAGGGTAAGAGAGCCAATTATCCTCGATTCTATCGCAAAGCATTGGAAAAATTAGCGAAAGAACAGCGTAAATGGTCTCGTAAAAAGGAAGGCTCTAATCGTTGGCATAAACAGCGTCTGAAAGCAGCGAAGTTGCATGAGAAAATTGCCAATCAGCGCAAGGACTTTCTGCATAAGGAATCGCACAAATTAGCGAAACGGTATGATTGCGTGGTGATTGAAGACCTCAACATGAAAGCAATGTCCCAAGCCCTCCATTTCGGTCAAAGCGTTCATGATAACGGCTGGGGCATGTTTATCACTTTCCTTCGGTACAAATTGGAAGAACAGGGGAAGAAGCTGATCAAAATCGACAAATGGTTTCCATCATCAAAAACTTGTTCGTGCTGCGGTAAAGTTAGGAAGTCTCTATCGCTTTCTGAGCGTACATTCCGCTGTGAATGTGGATTCGAGAGCGACAGGGACGTCAATGCGGCCATCAATATCAAACATGAGGGCATGAAACGATTAGCGATAGTCTAACTTGTCCTCGAACCGTGGGGCACACGGGGATCGCTCGGTCAACTTCTCATCATGAGATGGGATTACCCGAGAAGCCCCCACCTCTAAGCGAAGCGTAGGTGGGGGGAGTATGTCAC
>NZ_LPUG01000005.1:0-3245 GCF_001560855.1 Anoxybacillus sp. P3H1B
CGAAGACTAGAAAGTTTGATGAGAAGAACCGTGTGACAGAGCAATCCGACCGCGGCGGAGTCCAAAAATGGACGTATCCGACCACCTCGGATAAATTGCAACAGTTCCTGTTCTCGCACGGATCATTTAGCCAAACCGTCACCTACCAATACAACGCGTTGGATCAAAATACGGTTGTTCAAGATGGAACGTATACGTACCGTTTGGATTATGACGAAAGAGGCCATGTTCGCACGTTTACCACCGGAAATGAAGCGGGTGCCACCTTTACGTATGACGACCGCGGCTTGGTGAACAGTCTGGTGGTGGGAACGGCGAACGGAACCGAGTTATTGGCGGAAACGTACCGTTACGACGAAAACGGCAATCGGACCCGCATCGAAACGTCGAACGGGGACGTCACGGTGTACAGCTATGATGAGCTCGATCAGTTGAAGACCGAACAATGGCCAGATGGAACGACGATCGAGTATACGTACGATGGATTCGGGAACCGGACGAAAATCGTGAAAACGAAAGACGGATCATCGACGACGACGACGGCCGATTATAATGCGGCGAATCAATTGGTTCGTTTCGGCGATGAAACGATCACGTACGATGCGAACGGCAACCGGACCGAAGACAGTGAGTACCAATATGAATGGAACGAAGCCGATCAGCTTGTCGCTATCACTCGAAAAGGCGAAAGCGCGCCGTTTGTCACATACAAATATGACGAAGACGGTCGCCGCATTCAAAAGACCGTGAATGGCGTGGTGACGAACTACCACTACCAAGGCGACAGCCTCAACGTCTTGTATGAAACCGACGCAAACGGAAATGTGGTACAATCGTATATATACGGAGAAAACGGCCAGCTGTTGGCGATGAAAAAGGGCGGGGCGACGTACTTCTACCACTACAACGCCCATGGCGATGTCATCGCGTTAACGGATGCGCAAGGAAATGTGGTGGCCCGTTACGAGTACGACACATGGGGCCAGCTTCTTTCAAAATCCGGTGAAATGGCAGCCGAAAACCCATATCGCTACGCGGGATACCAATACGATGAAGAGACGGGATTGTACTACCTCATGGCCCGTTACTACCACCCAACCCATGGTGTGTTCCTGTCCATGGACCCTGATCCGGGAGATTCGGATGATATTCTAACCCAAAACGGCTACACATATGCGAACAACAACCCGGTGATGTTGGTCGATCCGGATGGGCATTTTGTGTGGATGGCGATTAATGCGGGATTTGCGGCGTATGATGGGTATAAAGCCTTTAAAAAAGGTGGTTGGAAGGCTGCGGCGATTGCGGTAGGTGTAGGGCTTGTTGGTGGTGCGACATTTAAAGGTGCCAAAATTGCGTATAGGGTGTATAAAGCTAGACGGGCTCAAAGGTTTTTAGGAAGGTTGAATTTACAGTTTTTTGCCTCGGTAAGTAAGAAATCTGTACTTAAAGGAGCAATGTTACCAACTAAAGGTAAAATAAGATACGTTCCGCCGAAGAATTGGACACCATCCCAACCACTTCCGAGGAAAGGTGGGGGACATATAGATAGATTCGGAAATATTTGGACCAAAGGACCTTCTAGAACTAAAGGCGAACCATTTGAATGGGATGTACAATTATCAAAAAGAGGGAAACAAATGCTGGGACATTTATCAAGGGATGGTTCACATCTTAATGTTTCCCTTAAAGGAAGGATAACTCATTAAAAATCTTCCTAGCGTATGAGAACTCATGTTAGACTAAGAACTGCTTAGAAGCTACACCCTCCAGTATACGAGATCAATGAAAAGATTATGTAGGGGAGATTATAGAATTTACAGGCAGTCAATGTTATGGGTGAGATTAGAGTGTCCTCGATGATTCTAGAATCGGTTTCAAGGACATTCAAAAATCCAAAGCGCCGATGTTTGTGATTCATGGGAGGCACTTGTTCCTCTCGTGAATCATCTTGTAGTATACGATGTCTAAAGAGTAATTGGATAAAATAGGGGATCGTCTGAAAAGACTTTCTTAAACTTACTGTATGGGGGGGAAAAATTTGCTTATTCGATCATATTTATACACTCAAGATAAAAATGAATCTTTTTCAATTATAGAAAATGTAATAAGTGTATTTAAGGGGAATTTTACAAAGTACACCATTTTAAAAAACGAACCATATTGGAAAGATCCAAATTTATTTGTGGTAGAAGTGAAACTAAGTACCTACACAAGCTTTTCGATAGAAGATATAGAAGAAGGGTTGAGAAGCATTGCTGATAAGTGGCTTTATTTTGGAAATCCCGTTGATGAAGCATTGGCCTCAGATACAATGGAAGGTTGTCGGTTTCTAATAACAGGGGTTAAGATGATCAACATTTTTATTTAACATATCTATTGAGAAGTCTCTCACCCCTTAACAGAGTGTAGGTGGGAGAAGCTCGTTTACTGTAGATGAGCGAATTCAATGATATAGAACCATATATTAGTAAAAATAAGTAATGGTCTGATTCCTTGGTTAGGATAGTGTAAATTAGTGCATTATTGAGTGCCAGGCATGTGCCGAACGGGGCGTCCAATAGTCGAACAATTGACTATTGGACAGCCCCTTTTTTTCGACACCTAACCGAGCCGCTACCGTTGATTAATGAGTCATTTCACTTACTACATGACGAAAGAGGCCATGTTCGCACGTTTACCACCGGAAATGAAGCGGGTGCCACCTTTACGTATGACGACCGCGGCTTGGTGAACAGTCTGGTGGTGGGAACGGCGAACGGAACCGAGTTATTGGCGGAAACGTACCGTTACGACGAAAACGGCAACCGAACCCGCATCGAAACGTCGAACGGGGACGTCACGGTGTACAGCTATGATGAGCTCGATCAGTTGAAGACCGAACAACGTCCAGATGGAACGACGATCGAGTATACGTACGATGGATTCGGGAACCGGACGAAAGTCGTGAAAACGAAAGACGGATCATCGACGACGACGATGGCCGATTATAATGCGGCGAATCAATTGGTTCGTTTCGGTGATGAAATGATCATGTATGACGCGAACGGCAACCGATTAGAAGACGGCCAGTATCGATATGAATGGAACGAAGCCGATCAATTGGTTTCCGTTACAAGAAAAGGCGAAAGCGCGCCGTTTGTGACGTACCAATATGATGAAGATGGCCGCCGCATTCAAAAGACCGTCAATGGCGTGGTGACGAACTACCATTACCAAGGCGACAGCCTCAACGTCTTGTATGA
>NZ_LPUG01000006.1:0-5587 GCF_001560855.1 Anoxybacillus sp. P3H1B
GGATCATCGGACTGAATTTTGTCGAAATGTCTCGTATTTTGTCTGTCGAAAAATCTTGCCACTCCCTTTTCTCCTCGCTACAATGTTTTTGAACCATGGATAGATAAAGGGGGAATACGATGAAACCACGCAAAAGGATGAAACAACTTAGAAAATGGTTCATTTGGAGTTTGGCTTTTTTGTTAATTTTGACTAGCCTCCCAGTGGAGGGGTGGGCGGAAGCGATTCACGCTCAGGCGGACAACACCGCCAAGCCGTCACCGTCCCGAGTGCCGCCCGCTCCTTCCTTTCAGCTTCAGCCTGGGGAGCTGATGGAACAACGGACCGAGAGAACCAAGGTATTCTATAATGGAGACGGCACGTTTACCAAGCACATTTATTTTGAACCGATTCACCTAAAGAAAAAAGGGGAGAAACGGTTTGAAGAGATATCCCCAGGTTTAATGGATCGTTCCGATCGCCCGAATGTGGTGGAAACGGATCGTACGATGCTCGAGACGGATTTTTATAAAAAAATGGTGAACGGGGAATATGCGACCTTTCATTACAATGGCTCCTCGATTTCGTACTCGATTGTCGAAGCATCGGGGGAGGGCGTCCCACCGCTCCGAGCCAAAGATGTAGTCGCTACCTATCAGAAAAAAGACAATAAAATTCTGCATAAAAATGTATTTCCACATATAGATTTACAAAATATCGCCTTTAATGAATCGACAAAAGAAGATATCGTGCTTCGTTCTTTTAATGGGTATCATAGTTTTAAATTTCATTTGAAAACGGACTTACACGCAGCCGTTCAAGAGGACGGTTCCATTTTATTTACCAACCAGAAAAAAGAAAAGGTGTTTGAACTGCCGAAGCCTTTTATGGTCGATTCCAATCTTGATGAGCGTTCAGGAGAGGTGCAACGGTCTGAACAGGTCACGTATGAGCTTCAACCGGATGATCAAGGGTATATCTTAACGGTCACGGCCGATCCAGAATGGTTGAAAGATCCGAAGCGAGTGTATCCTGTCTATATTGATCCAAGCACTTCCATTCAGCTATCGACGGATACCTTTGTGATGAGCGCGTATCCGACGACGAACTATAGTTCTGCTTCGAGTAAGTGGGACTCTGCGCAAGGACAATATGTGCTCAAAGTAGGGTATTATGATGGCACGACAGGGACGTGTTACGGGTTTTTAAACCCGGATATTTCTAGTGTCAAGAACATGAATGTGACCAGCGCTACATTCAATGTGTATGTGACCCACTCCTACTATGCTACAACAGCCACCGGCTTATGGTTGGACGCGGTCAACGGCTCGTGGTCGGCGAGCACTTTAACATGGAATAATCAGCCTTCTTCTACCAATATCGGCAAGGTCGATGTCGCCAGGGACCAATGGGCGCAATTTAATGTCACCAATACGGTCAAAGAATGGGCAGCTGGAACCAAACCGAATTATGGCTTGAAACTTCATACGAACGGAAACGGACAAACATATTGGAAAAAAGTCGTTTCTGGAACGAACAGTACCTATAAACCTTACTTGTCTGTCACGTATACGATCCCCGTTCCAAATACACCGACAGGAACGGCCTACAGTAATGGGGATGGAACCGGCTATGTCGATCTATCATGGAATCCCGTTCCGGGCGCAACCGGGTACAAAGTATGGATTTATAACGGGAAAGAGTATGAGTCGTTTAGTGTCGGAAACGTGACCTCTTGGAGCACGAAAGGAAAGAAGATTTGGCCGACGGCTTCAGAAATCAGCGCGGGACGCTATGATTTGCATCAGGACGGCTTAGGAACCGAATTAGCTGTGGATCCGTCTCCTGTCTATCGCCATTCAGGAGGAAGCTATCCGAATAGTAAGAACTATTGGTTCCGTGTCAGCGCGATCTTCCCTCAAGGGGAAAGCGCGGTATCAGAGGCCTATATGCCCACCATTCCGAATTTAGCGAAGCCATCCGCTCCGACAGGAAAAAGCTATACCAATGGAGATGGAACCGGCTATATAGATGTTCAATGGAACCCGGTGAGTGGCGCGACGGGATATAAAATTTGGATTTTTAATGGAGCCTCCTATGAATCGCTCAACGTCGGAAATGTGACGTCGTGGACCACCAAAGGGAAAAAATATTGGCCGACTCCGGCAGAGGTGGACGCTGGTCGCTATCAGCTGCATTTAAATGATAGCCGCGGGGCCGAACTGCCTGTGGATCCTTCTTGGACCTACGCCAACGCAGGAACGCGATATGAGAATTCAACGAACTACTGGATTCGGGTCAGTGCCTATAATTCACAAGGGGAAACGGTCTTTTCGGAGGCGTATATGCCGAGAATTCCGGACTTATCCGTACCGCCCGCCCCTTCTGGATTTGCTTACGCCAATCAGGTAGGCAGCCAATCTGGTTATGTGATGCTGGACTGGGACAAAATAGAGGGAGCCACAGGGTACAAGGTTTGGATGTTTAACGGGCTTTACTATGAAGCCTTTGATGTAGGAGATGTAGACCATTGGACGACACAAAATAAAGGAATTTGGCCGACGCCACAGGAAATTGAACAAGGCGATTCGAATACGTTAACATTGCATCATGATGGACAAGGAGTCGAACTGCCGAAAGATCCTTCTCCTATGTATGCGAAAATGGGAACCAAATACGCAACGAGCACGGGTTATTGGTTCCGGCTTAGTGCCTACAACGCCGAGGGGGAAACGATTTTCTCTGGGAACGCATTCACGGTGAAAATTCCGGAGGCGAATGAGTATTTAGGGAAGGAAGAATACTGGTCCATTATCGATGTTCCTTACGGAAGCGTCAATGCCGCCACTGGAAATCTCATCATCGACGAAGATGATCTTTCGATTTCTGGAAGAGGCCCGGAGCTTGGAATCACAAGAACCTACAATAGTTTATCCGCATCGACCGGGTTATTCGGAAAAGGATGGCATAGCGATGCGGAAATGACGATTGTGGCTCAAGGAAATGAAGCCCGATTTATAGACGAAGATGGGACGCTCCATCGATTTACGAAATTATCCGATGGCACCTATAAAGCGCCAACAGGGGTTTACTTGGAATTAAGTGAAACGACAAATGAATATATACTGACGACTAAAGATCAAACGAAGCTATATTTTCAAAAAACAGATGGAAAGGTAACCAAAATCGTGGACGGTCATGGAAATACCACCGCCTATGGTTATGCCAATGGAAAGGTAGTGTCTATCACGGATGCGTCCGGAAGAAAACTGGATATTCAGTACAACTCGAACGGAAAAATTGAAAAAATCACCGACCCGATGAACCGGACCATCACATATGAGTATGAGAATGATCAGTTAACCAAAGTGACCCAAACGGGCGGAGAAATCACCAGATACCAATATAATGAACAGGGACGGTTGGAAAAAGTATTCGAACCGACGCATACGGAGGATAAGCCGGTTGTCAATCAGTTCGTATATGACGGAGACCGGCTCCATCAAGTGATCGACCCGGAGAATCACACGTATACATTAAGCTACGATTCGACGAAACGGCAGCTGGTCATGGAGAAACCGAATGGCCGCAAAACCCGCTACACCTTTAATGAGGCCGCCAACCCGATTGAAATCGTGGAGGATGTCGGCGGTTTAAACATTACGACCAGTTATGTTTACGAAGGAAATAACTTAAAGGAAACACGCGATCCCAATGACCAAGGGGCGGCGAACCCTACTGAATCGTATACGTATGACGCCAACGGAAATGTATTAACGGCGAAAGATAGTTATGGGACGGAAACCTACCAGTATAACCAAAATCATGATGTGGTCTCCATGAAAGATACGGAAGGCGATACCACCACGATTGCCTATGATGGCTTAAATCCGGTATCCGAAACCGATCAATCGGGAAAAACGTCTTCTGTAGCGAAGTACGATGCCTATGGCAACATCATTGAGGAAAGTGATACATTAGGTAGTGCGACGAATTTACTCTCTAATCCTAGCTTTGAACAGGGAACGACCGCTTGGAATTTGCTTCGTTCGAATGACTCTGGACAGTTACAGGAAGATACGAATGTCTATAATGGATTGACGGGACGGAAAACGCTAAAAATCACGGTGAACTCCACGTCGCCTGCCACCGAACTGGGCTATGTGGCGGCCACCCAAGAAATTGCAATCAAACCGAACGTCACATATACATTAAGTGGAAAAATGAAAACGAACTTAACGAAAGCCCATGCGTTTTTTAATATCGAACTTTTAGATAGCCAAAATCGCCGGATTTCTTGGATAGACAATCGCTATAGCCAATTGACGGGCACAAGACCTTGGACGGATCGACAACTGACCTTTAAGACGCCTGCGAATGCGGTGAAAGTGCGCATCTATTTAGAGATCGATCACCAATCACCAACCGCATCAGGGGAAGCGTGGTTTGATACTGTTCAATTCGAGGAAGCGCAGGTTTCTTCGAGCTACAACCCAGTATTAAATAGCAGTTTTGAAGGAAACGTTGCGAATTGGAGCGGAACGGGCGGAAGCGTAGACAATATGGAATCATTCGATGGGTCTTACTCCCTCAAAGTATCGAGAACGAGCACCACGCAGTCCGCGAGTGAATATAAGCAGACCGTGATCGTAGGGCAAACGTCGAGTGATACGCCGCTTCGTCTGACACTCACCGGTCTTTCCAAAGCGCAGGATGTCAAAGCCAACGGAACCGTGAGCCCAAGCGATTATTCGATTACCGCGAAAGCGTATTTTGTCGACGGAACGACCCAAACGTATACGGCAGATTTTCCGATCGGCACGCAAGAGTGGAACCGTGCCGCCGTTTCGATTCAGCCTTCCAAGCCAATGGATAAAATCGACCTATCCGCTGTCTTCCGCGGCAATTACACCGGAACGGTCTGGTTTGACGCCATTCGCTTAATGGAAGGAAACGTTGTCACGAAAAACAAGTATGACGCCAAAGGCAACTATGTGGAGGAAGAAACAGATGAAGCCGGGTATGTCACGAAAAAGAGCTATGATGCCGTAGGAAATCTGTTAAGTGAATATGATGAGAAGGGACATCAAAAACAGTACAAGTATGACCCATCCAATCGTTTAAAACAACTCCTATTGGCGAATGGAACGTCTGTCCACTATGATTATGACTTGAACGGCAACATGACTTCGAAAGTCATTCAAACGAGCAGCGGTCCGTCACAAGGATTTACCTATTCGTATGATAAGACGGGAAAACTCCTGAAAACGGTTGGTCCATTAAATGACGTAACAACCAATGAGTATGATGCCAACGGCAATAAAATCAAAACCGTCTTGCCGAAAGGCAACACGATTCAATGGACGTATGACGGAACGGAACGAGTCAAAACCATTTCCTACAACAACGTCCCGTATTACGAATTTAGTTATGATAAAAATGGGAATGAACTTTCGGTTCAATACTTAAAAGACGGCACGACGAAGACTAGAAAGTTTGATGAGAAGAACCGTGTGACAGAGCAATCCGACCGCGGCGGAGTCCAAAAATGGACGTATCCGACCACCTCGGATAAATTGCAACAGTTCCTGTTCTCGCACGGATCATT
>NZ_LPUG01000007.1:0-14880 GCF_001560855.1 Anoxybacillus sp. P3H1B
ACAGAAGCAAGCTTCTATTCGGTCCGCTCGACTTGCATGTATTAGGCACGCCGCCAGCGTTCGTCCTGAGCCAGGATCAAACTCTCCAAAAGAAAGTTGATTGGCTATTATTTAAATTTCGGTTGACTATACCGAAATTTTTCGTTAACGCTTCGTTTTGTTCAGTTTTCAAAGAACATTTTTTCTTTTTTAAAACGACTTTTTCATAATATCATCTTTTTTCATTTAAGTCAACTCATTTTCGGCGCTGCAGTTGAATACCTCGCAGCGACGTTTTCTAATTTACCACGTCTTTTTTATCAAGTCAATAGTTTTTTTATCTTTTCTATCCAATCTTGTTGCGAATAAGTAAAGGCCCTTTATATTATGCGTGGAAGAGGGCCCATTTATTTAGAATTGAGGGAATTAAGGGTGATCTACAACCATGTAATAGCGATGAAAAATATTTTGTCCCTTTGTCGGTACCTCTTGAATAGCTAAAAAATGTTTATCCACCAAATATTCCAGCATGATAACAAGATCGACAGAATAAACTTGCAGTTCTGGATGAGATGCTATTTCCCCTATGCTCCAAGCCCCTTCTTTTTGCTTCAATATCTTTAACAAATGGGCCGAACCAGACGGAACTCGAGAATGAATTAAAAATTCACTTGCCAAAAAAAGCAACTCCAATCTTTTATCTAAAGGCTCCTCGCTTTCCACAAGCTCCTTATAAAGCTTATAAATTTGTGCATCGATTTGCTTCACCTGATTCCATACAGTCACCTCTGGATGAAACCCCTGCTCAATGACTGTAAGTCTTGCTAAATGATGCAAGGCATGTACAACATGGTTATATGCATCAAGCAATTGATCGGTTTCTAAAAAAACTTTCCCATCTGTATACCTTCGAATTAATTTAGCAAATTCAATTCCCATTTTTAATTGCCGCTCTTGTTCAGGAAATTCAAGCAGTTGCCTTCTTAATCCTTCAATATATTCATTGCGATCAAATAGAACTTTCCCGTTCAGAACCCAATCGATTACTTTACGATTTGTTCCCAGAAGAAGCCATTCATTTAATTTTTGTTCATTAACAATATACAACGCTGCTTTCTGATATTCGTAAGAATAATGCTTAATAAAGAAAGGATAATCCGTATCTTTTGCAATGACTAATAAAATGACATCAAACGTATCAGTGCTAGCAGAGTGATTAAATTTTTTTTCAATCATTAGAATGCCTAGGGTATTGCGTTGACTTGCTCTTTCTTGATAGATGGGGCGGATTAGCTTCTCCATATATTTTCCTCCATAAATATTTATCCGAATGCTATTACCAGCTAATTCGACAAAAATCGCAAAATTCCTCTTACAAAATTGCTTGAAATCAGATTAAATCATGCAATTTTATGGTATAGTTGTTGTTAGGAGGGAAGAGTAAAATGTCAATAAAATATTCCAGCAAAATCAACAAAATCCGCACATTTGCTTTAAGTTTAATCTTTATCGGCTTTATTGTTATGTATATAGGAGTATTTTTCCGTACTTCCATGCTGATTATGACCATATTTATGATTTTAGGGCTTCTTTTTATTATTGCCAGCACAGTCGTCTATTTTTGGATCGGTATGTTATCGACAAAAACGGTTCAAGTGGTTTGTCCAACATGCGGAAAAACGACAAAAATGCTGGGGAGAGTCGATATGTGCATGTATTGCCGAGAACCGCTAACATTGGATCCGGAACTAGCTGGAAAAGAGTTTGACGAAAAATACAATCGGAAACGAAAAAAGAGCTGATAGCCTTTTACTGCTATCAGCTTTTTAATGAGAATGATGCCCGTGTTGGCATTCAGCACATACCCCATACACTTCCATTCGATGATGACTTACTTTAAATCCTGTTACGTGTGAAGCCAACGCTTCGACTTCATCTAATCCTGGATAATGAAAATCAACAATCTTGCCACACCGCTCACAAATGATATGATAATGGTCAGAAGTGACAAAATCAAAGCGGCTTGATGAATCACCATAAGTCAATTCTTTTACAAGCCCCACTTCTTTAAAAACGCGAAGATTATTATAAACCGTGGCTACGCTCATGTTCGGAAACTTTCCTTCCAAAGCCTTATATATCTCATCTGCCGTTGGGTGTGACATGGAACGAACCAAATATTCCAATATCGCATGACGTTGCGGAGTTATGCGCACTCCTGTTTGTTTCAACGTATCAAGCGCTTCCTTTAACATTGAGTTTTCGGGCACCGCCATGCACCTCGCTTTCTTATTAAAAAAGAATTATTATTTTATAATTTTTATAATTAGTCTACCGCTATTTCATGCCTTTTGTCAATATTCCTATCATTAATATAGTATATAATCTTATTGAAGAATTTTTCACAAAAAAATAAGCGGAAATATTTTCCGCAAAACATCGTTTCATTTATGAGGAGGTATGCCCTACATTTTTAATATATTCTCCTTATTTTCTTTTGGCATGGACATTTACCTAGACCCCGATAAATTATTTATGTACCCCAAAGCTTCCTCTACATGTCCTTTTACTTTAACATTTCTCCATTCTTTAATTAAAATCCCTGACTTATCAATGACAAATGTAGAACGCTCAATGCCCATATATTCTTTTCCAAAGCTTCTTTTCAATTTCCAAACCCCATATTTTCCAGCTACCTCATGCTGCTCATCAGCTAACAGCAAAAAGGGGAGTTCATATTTTTCAATAAATTTTTTATGGCGCTCAACCGGATCTGTACTTATTCCTAAAATAACAGCCTCTAAGCGGTTAAATTGTCCATGATAATCCCGAAAGTCGCATGCCTCAGTTGTGCAGCCCGGCGTCATATCTTTCGGATAAAAATAGAGCACCACATATTTTCCGCGAAAATCAGAAAGAGATACTGTTTTGCCATTGCTTGCCGGAAGCAGAAAATCTGGGGCAAGCTGTCCAATTTCAAGAACCATCTGCTCTTCCTCCATCTCAATTTTTATCAATGTATCGCTAGACCAACAGGTTTCGTTTTCAATCTCTTATTAGCGTAGCGAAAAAAAACGAATGTTTCAATGTTCATTTTTTATTCCCATCAATAACAAAACGAGTAATAAATGTAGCTGGCATAATATACCCTAATAAAGCTTCGACCACCGCAATCCATTTCCCAATTCCTACAGGAACAATATCGCCATAGCCGACAGACAACAATGTCGTAGCACTTAAATACAAGCCATCGAGTAAAATATGACCAAATCTGTTGGTCTCCTCTTCAATATTTCTTGTAAACACATTGTATCCGTTTATTTGCATCCACGCATATATCAGTCCAAACCCCAGCATCATTGTAAAATATAGTAAGAGCAGCGCAACAAAATTTTCCGCTGAGATATATGGCTTTCTTTTGGATTGTGCTACCCACATCGAAGCAATGCTTGCGTATAAAATAAATATAACGGCACCTAATACTAACATCGCAATCACCCCATACATATCTATACATGGATATGTGGGACAAAAAAGAGATATTCCATCCGCATACTTGCGCTTATATCTAACATTTGTACGGCCCTATTGTTGTTTTGAATTCTCGTTATTCACTTGACACAACACCGATTTCCCAAAGAATCAATGGGTTTCAGCAATCAAGGGCTCATCTCTACACTATGCGTCCCCCCATAAAAAACATAAACATCCAAAAGTGACCTACGTCTAAACAGAGCAGAATTCCTCTCCTTGCTTCCATATGATACACTCATCCGCCTGCGGCTTTGTTTTTTTATAAACTAAAAAAGACAGGAACCATGCGATTCCTGCCTTTTATTAATTTCCAGCTCCACGATACCGTTTGATACCTGCGTTCCATAGCAAAAGGGCTAAAACAAAAAAGGCCACTCCCATGACAGGGGTCAAAAAAGAGTACACATACCATTCTTTTTTGCCAAGAAAATAAGCAGATGGATACACTCCCACAAAAGCGAATGGCAGAACCCATGTTAATATATAACGAATCACGCGATTATAAATATCAATGGGATACCGGCCATAGTTGCTGATGTTATACATCATCGGCATAATTGAGCTTCTCGCATCAGACCAAAAGCTGATGGTCGCCAGCGCAATAAAAACACCTGCATATATGAACATTCCACCAATCACAAATAATAGAAAGATCGGGACATCATACCAGTGGAAATCTAGATCTAAACGCGATCCTGCATATCCCATAATAATGAAGCCTGTAACTGCTCCAAGCAGCGATTCAAGCTCCATTCTCTCCAATATAATTTGAAACAAACTGTGCACAGGACGTGTCAATACACGATCCAGCTCTCCGCGCACAATGTATCTCTCATTAAAATCCCAAATATTAAAAAAGGCACCAAATAAAGCGAAAGGCACTAGAAAAAAACCATAAATAAAAATCATTTCATCCCGCGTCCAACCATGCAGCAAATCTGTATGACCGAAAACGACAAGAATAAAGATCAAGTTCACAGCTTGAGACATAAGATCGGAAAAAAACTCCACTAATAAGTCTGTACGATACTGTAATTTCGTTTTTATATATTGTGCCATATATTGAAAAAAGACAGATAGATAAAACAAGCCATTACCCCCCTTGAATCACAAGCCGCTTTTTCGCTGCCTTCCAAAGCATATAAATAGGAAATAACAGCACTACACTCCAAATAACTTGAAACAGTAGCCCATTCACAACTGCCTGTCCTTGAAAGCTTTCAGTGAAAATCATGCTTGGAATATAGCTAATCGCTTGGAATGGAAAGTATTTCATGATTTCTTGCGCCCAATCAGGGTAAAAGCTAATTGGTAAAATCAGACCCGAAAATAAATCAATAATAAATCTCTTTGCCCTCAGCAATCCTTCATTATTCAGTGTAAAAAACGCTATTACTCCCGCAAGTAAATTCAGCTCTGAATTAATAATAAAGCTCAGCATAATAGATAGTCCAAAATACATCCATGTATGGATATCAGTTGAAAAATGAAGGGGTAAAAGCAAGGCGGTAATCACGACTCCGGGAAGCGAAAGAAATAACAAGCGGAAGATCCCTTCCCCCAATCCTTGCATCGTCTTCATGCCCAAGTAATTATACGGACGGATTAATTCCGTTGCGACTTGTCCTTCTCTAATTTCCATCGCAATTTCTCGGTCGATGTTATTAAAATAAAAAGCTCTAGCCATCCATGATATGGCTACATAAGTGGCCATTTTTTCAATAGACATCCCTTGAATCGACGATTTCCCGCTATAAATCGCAGACCATAGAAAATAATACGCTCCGATATTAATGCAATAAATAAGAATACCTGTATAATAGTTGGTTCGGTAAGCCAGCATCATCAAAAATCGAATGCGGATCATTTCCATATATTTATCCATGCGCAACACCTTCTTCATAAATGTTGCGAATGATTTCTTCTGTAGAGATTTCATACAAATTCAGGTCCTGAATCTCATAATGGTTCACAATACAGCTGATAATCTCTGATACATGGGCTT
Source organism: Anoxybacillus sp. P3H1B (assembly GCF_001560855.1). Classification (NCBI taxonomy): domain Bacteria; kingdom Bacillati; phylum Bacillota; class Bacilli; order Caryophanales; family Anoxybacillaceae; genus Anoxybacillus; species Anoxybacillus sp. P3H1B. The sequence goes on from NZ_LPUG01000007.1 coordinate 5,519, forward strand.
TCGGTACATGTGCAATCCAACTGTTGTCTTGTTCTCCCCTACTCCACTTCACACCCCAAGCAGCCGTTAAGGGATGCAGCTCTGCAGACGTAATTTCTTGAGAAAATGTAAACTGAATTTGCTTTCCTTCTCCCCAGTTTTCTTTTAAGCGCTGGAGTGATCCATCATAAATGATTTTCCCCTCATCGAGCATAATCACGCGATCACACAATGCTTCAATATCCGAAATATCGTGGGTTGTCAATAAAATGGTTGTATTATATTTTTGATTAATTTCTTTTAAAAACTCACGAATCTTTAATTTAACTAATACATCTAAGCCAATTGTGGGTTCATCCAAAAATAAAAGCGGGGGATTATGAATAAGGGCAGCGGCCAATTCGCAGCGCATTCGCTGGCCAAGTGATAATTTGCGGACAGGCTTATCGAGCAGCGGACCGATATCTAATGTTTCAATGACATGCTCCATATGCTCTTTATAATCACTGTCAGATACCCGATACACTTTTTTTAGCAAACGAAACGATTCCTGTACGGCAATATCCCACCACAATTGCGAGCGCTGGCCAAAAACAACTCCGATCGTTCGCACAAACGCTTCTCTCTCTTTATGAGGATTCATTCCATTGACGCTTACTTTTCCAGCTGTCGGCGTTAAAATCCCTGTCAGCATTTTTATCGTCGTTGACTTTCCAGCGCCGTTTTCTCCAATGTATCCCACCATTTCTCCTTGGTTCACTGTAAACGAAATATCATGAACCGCCTGAATGATTTTATAATTTCTTGTAAATAAATCTCGAAATGCTCCCATCAGCCCGGAGCGGCTTGAATAGGCTTTAAATTCTTTGCGTAAATTTTCAACTTCAATTACGTTCCCCATACTTCTCTACCTCCACATAAGCAATAGTTTATCTAAAGTCAAAAAGAGAAACAAATGGTATGCTCAAGTAAATATGTTAGAATAAGAAGCGGTAAAGAAACTCTCGTAGGAGGCTTTTGAAATATGCAATTTACAAAATCTGAACAACTTTATGAAGAAGCTCTGCAACATATCGTCGGCGGTGTAAACAGCCCTTCCCGCTCTTACAAAGCGGTTGGCGGAGGGGCTCCTGTCGTGATGGAACGCGCACAAGGGGCTTACTTTTGGGATGTAGATGGCAATAAGTATATTGATTATTTAGCCGCATATGGCCCCATCATTACGGGACATGCCCATCCACATATTACAAAAGCCATTCAACGCGCGGCAGAAAACGGGGTGTTATACGGAACACCCACTCCTTATGAAATTACATTTGCCAAAATGTTGAAAGAGGCCATTCCTTCATTAGAAAAGGTACGCTTTGTCAATTCCGGAACTGAAGCAGTGATGACGACAATTCGCGTTGCGCGCGCCTACACGGGAAGAGATAAAATTATGAAATTCGCCGGTTGCTATCATGGACACTCAGATCTTGTTCTAGTCGCTGCTGGATCTGGCCCTTCGACATTAGGTACTCCTGACTCTGCTGGCGTGCCACAAAGCATTGCTCAAGAAGTGATCACTGTTCCTTTTAATGATATTGGCTCATTTAAACAAGCAATGGAAAAATGGGGGGAAGAAGTTGCAGCCGTTCTTGTTGAGCCGATTGTTGGAAATTTCGGCATTGTTGAACCGAAGCCAGGATTCCTTGAAGCCGTGAATGAAATCGCTCATCAAGCCGGGGCACTCGTCATTTACGACGAAGTTATTACGGCATTCCGATTTATGTATGGAGGGGCACAAAATTTGCTGGGTATTGAGCCTGACTTAACTGCACTTGGAAAAATTATCGGCGGCGGTCTTCCAATCGGAGCATACGGCGGCCGGAAGGATATTATGGAGCAAGTTGCTCCGCTCGGTCCAGCATACCAAGCTGGAACGATGGCCGGCAACCCCGCGTCTATTCTTGCTGGAATCGCCTGCTTAGAAGTATTGCAGCAGGAAGGGGCATACGAGCATCTTGACCGGCTTGGGGCCATGCTGGAAGAAGGCATTCTCTCTCATGCAAAAACACATGAGATTCCCATTACCATTAACCGCCTAAAAGGAGCTTTAACCATTTATTTTACAACACAAAAAGTGGAAAATTATGAACAAGCACAACAGACAGACGGAGATATGTTTGCTAAATTTTTTAAATCGATGTTAAAACAAGGGATCAACCTTGCTCCTTCCAAATACGAAGCTTGGTTTATTACACTTGCCCATACAGAATCAGATATCCAATATACGATTCAAGCAGTGGAAAATGCATTTAAATCACTCAGATATGAATAATTATACAAAAATGAACGGAAGCCCCTTATCTTCCGTTCATTTTTTATTTCTATTGTAATCGTTTACAAGTCTATTTTTACACTTTTCCTCAAATGAATACAACATCCATAAATATGAATAAATAATTGATTTCGCTTAATAAAAATGGTAACATAGACTATAAATTCTGAATATTTTTTATCTGCAGAACTAGTCGCTCTCATAAAATAAGCACCCTGAAAAATGGCTGCTTATCTGTCGCAGCCGGCAAACCATTCCTTGTTAGCGGCCCATTTATAAAGTTTTTATTTTTTACAAGATGAGGAGTTCATTCGGTGGTCGGATGGCCAAACAACGATATTTCACAGATTTTCACAGGATTCTATTACGTGAATATGTGATAAAGACAAATCATAACGTTTCGATTTTCCAGAGAGCAGGCTTTTCATCTCCGAGTTGCATTTATATATACAGGTTGGCTTGAAAACGCTTAGCAAACAAGGAGTGAAGATGAACAAGGCCAGTGATACAGGCTGAAAGCGTTTATATTGGCAATGGGCGCTAGCATATTCAGCAAATCCACATGATTCTATCCCCTGGTTGTTGGGGTTTTTTCTTAAACCAAACACTGTACACAGGAGGTGAAGGCCGAGAAGTGGATATCCCCCACTTTAAAGCCACTCAAATGAAACAACATTGGAGTCCAGCCCTTTTCAAGGATTTTCATCGTGCAGAACATGACGCATGCGGCATTGTGTCAGCTCTCGAGAAACGACGCATTCCAACAAAAGAAAACATTATGACCTGTATTCAAGCACTTGTCAAAATGAACCACCGCGCCGGATTTATCAATGGGGAAGGTGATGGGGTCGGCGTTCACATTGACTTGCCAAAAGCTCTTTGGATGGAAAAACTGGCAGCCGCTGGCCAAAATCCGGAGATAGCAAATGATCCTTCTTTTACAGTTGGTCATATTTTTATTAACCGAACAGCGGATGTTGAAAAAATAAAAGAAACGATAAAACAACAATTCCAGCAGTTTGGTTTATCCATGATCTTTGAGTCTGACCGCGTTACTCACTCGCGTGCACTAGGACCGATCGCTCTTCGTCAAGAGCCTGTTTTTTGGCAGGTGGCTCTGCTGCCTTCACAAAACGGTCACTACTTATCCCGGCGTCTTTTTGAGCTTCTTATCGATATCGAACAAGACGAAAATGTTCATGTCGCATCTTTGAGCAATTTTCATGTTGTTTATAAAGTAATGGGAGCAGGAGATATATTGCCAAAATACTATGAGGATTTGGCCAATCCCCTTATTGCTTCGACGATTACCCTTGGACACAACCGTTACTCAACAAATACGTTATCAAATTTTTTCAGGGTCCAGCCATTTAGCGCTCTAGGCCACAATGGCGAGATTAATACAATCGCTAAGCTTCGTGAAGAAGCATTGATGATTGATGTTCCCCTTCCAAAAGACGGAAGTGATTCACAGGATTTAAGCCGCACAATCGAAACACTGATTTGCCGTCATGACTACAGTTTGTTTGAAGCAATGGATTTAATGTTTCCGCCAATTATTAACGAAATCAAATCCTACCCTTCTCATTTGCAAGATTTATATACGTATATTCGGGAAGCATGGGGACACTTTTCCCAAGGACCGGCAGGCATTATTTCCCGCTATGGAGACGAAGCTGTCTTTAGTGTCGACTCGCTAGGATTACGGCCTCTTTGGAAATTAGAAACGGAAGATCGCTTCATTTTTTCTTCTGAGCCTGGCATTATTCCGACCAGTGAATATACAGGCGAACCAAAGCCCTTGGCACCTGGCGAAAAGATCGGGTTTAAATGGGGAGCAAACGGGGCGATCCAGATGTTTGAATATGCTGATTTTCAAGAGGAAGTATATGCGCGTTTTGCCAAGCGCTTCGACATTTCTAATTTTCGCAAGCGCCTTGAACCGCCTGCTTTGGCGAAACATGTATTTATGGCGTCCACAAACAAAGTGCATAATGGTCAGTATGCTGCTTTTGGATGGGACCGAGAACATATCCAGCTCCTTGAACAAATGGCGGAAAAGGGCGCTGAGCCGATTCGTTCACTCGGTCATGATGCTCCTCTTGCCGCTATTGATAACGGGCGGAAAAATCTCGCTGATTTTATTAAAGAAAGCGTGGCGGTTGTCACGAACCCAGCCATTGATCGCGACCGTGAAACCGAACATTTTTCAACACGCACCATCATCGGCAAACGTCCTGCGCTCTTTGGAGAGCAAGATGTATCTTATGCAATAGAGTTGGCTTCTCCTATTTTAGTGGAGGGCAAGCTTGGCCATGAATGCGCAGATTTATTGCAGCATCCTTCCTATGATCAAATTGTCCATTCGTTCCAAGCGAAAAAATTAGCCTATACGATTTCGGCAACCTTTTCAGCCGATGAAACGATCCCAGATGCATTACAGCGGCTGTCTGCCGAGGCATGCGACGCAGTCCGCTCAGGGAAAACATTGCTGGTGATCGACGACTCACAAGCGCATCAGCGCGAACATTTGTGGCTCGATCCATTGCTTGTCACATCCATGCTCGATCACTCATTAGTCGAACAAGGATTGCGCCGTCATTGTTCGATTCTGCTTCGCTCTGGGGCCATTCGCTCCTTACACGATTTCATTGTCGTTTACGGGTTAGGGGCTGATGCCATTAGTCCATATTTAATGATGGCTACAGTTGCTTCTGAAAGCACCCCTCTTCCGGTTGTTCATTTATTCAATGCTTTGAATAAAGGATTGGAAAAGGTCATTTCCACTATTGGCATTCATGAATTGCGCGGATATAGCCGCCTTTTCTCATCAATCGGCTTGCATAATGACGTTGCTGATACTTTAAAAATTGACAACTTCTTTGGGTCTGATTCTTTAACCCATAATTTTGCTTCATTAAAAGAGGACGCGATCGCCCGGTTAGCGGACTATGGCGATGAAAGCGCCAAGCCAAGAAAAACCTTCCACCTCTTCCCTCGTATTTGGAAAGCGATTGGAGAGGTTGCGCAAACCGGAGTTTATGACCATTATCGTGAAAAACTAACCGAATTGGAAACAGAAACACCGACAACCATCCGCCATTTACTTGATTTAAAGAAAACAAAGAACAGCCTTTTAGCGGAAAAAGTAGATATTAGTGTCGGTGAGCATAGTTTGCCATTTGTCATTGCCTCTATGTCGTTTGGCTCGCAAAACGAAGTGGCATTTCGCGCCTACGCAGAGGCGGCTGATCGTCTTAATATGATCAGCTTAAACGGTGAAGGCGGAGAAATTAAAGATATGCTTGGAAAATATCCGCGCTCGCGCGGACAGCAAATTGCTTCAGGGCGTTTTGGGGTCAACGCCGAGCTGCTCAACTCTTCTAATCTATTAGAAATCAAAATCGGCCAAGGAGCAAAGCCGGGCGAGGGAGGACACCTTCCCGGATCAAAAGTCACTGCCAAAATCGCCGAGGCACGCAATGCGACGATTGGTTCGGATTTAATTTCTCCATCGAACAATCATGACATTTACTCGATCGAGGATTTAGCGCAAATGATTGCAGAATTAAAAACCGCTAACGATCAAGCTAAAGTTGCTGTAAAAGTACCTGTCGTTCCAAACATCGGAACGATTGCAGTCGGCATTGCCAAAGCAGGAGCGGATATCATTACACTAAGTGGGTTCGATGGAGGAACAGGAGCAGCGCGCATCCATGCGTTACAGCACGTCGGTCTCCCTGTAGAGATTGGGGTTAAAGCCGCACACAACGCACTCCTTGAAGCGGGATTAAGAAATAAAGTCGAAATTTGGGCAGATGGCGGGATTAAAAGCGCTCTTGATGTCATAAAAATCATGCTGCTTGGCGCCAATCGAATCGGTTTTGGCACTCTTTCTATGATCGCCATCGGCTGTACAACGTGCCGCGGCTGTCATTTGGATACGTGTCACGTCGGCATCGCTACGCAAATCGAATCGGAGGCACAGGCAAAGGAGCATGGATTACGCCGTTTCGTACCGCGACAATTCAATGCTGCCGTGCAAGGATTAGTCCACTTATTTACTGCTTTTGGTCATGAATTAAAGATGTTAACGGCTTCGCTCGGCTATGAGCGGCTGCAAGATCTTGTCGGACGCTCTGATTTATTAGAGCAAACAAGGGGATTCGATCAACTAAATTTGGCAAGCCTGCTGAATGTATTAGAGATTGAGCAATTTTCTCAAAAAGAAGCAGCAGCTAGCTTAGAAGAACCGCAGATGCTTGTAGCGGCTGGAGCAGAGTATTTAGACCATCGCGTAGAGGATCTGCATCGTTCTCGAGAATTTTCTACCGTTACATCGGAGCAGCGGGTTCTTGGCAGCCGTGTCTCTTGCCATCGCGTTCGCGGCCGCCTAGATGGCTCGTATAAAAAATTGCCAAACATCACATTGCGCTTTAAAAATGGCTCCATCCCCGGAAACGGTCTCGGCGCTTACAATAGTCATGGAATCGACATTCATGTAGATGGCGGAGCGCAGGATGGAATTGGCAAAACATCGTTTGGAGGCAGCATCCTCATCTTTAAATCAAAAGGAAAAGATGGAAAGTTTTATAACGGCTCTGTCGGAAAAGGATTTGGCTACGGAGCACAAAAAGGATTGCTTGTCGCTCAAGGAAATGCAGATGCGCGCGCAGGCATTCGCCTCTCAGGAGCGGACTTAATTATTGGCGGTCAAGTCACCGCGTCAATCCCGGAACAAGAGCATGGCAATATTGGGGCTCGCGCGAATATTAAAGGATTTGCCTTTGAATATATGACAAATGGACGCGGGCTTGTTCTCGGCGATCCAGGACCATGGATTTGTGCTGGTATGACAGGCGGGGTCGTCTATTTACGTCATCAACCGGAGATGGGGTTAACAAGAGCTGCTCTTGAACGCCGAATCGCCAAGGGGGCCCAAGTTCGTATTGAACCCCTCAACGGGCAGGGCCGAGCAGATGTAAAAGCGCTATTGTCTCAATATATCGCTTTACTCATCGAACATGAGCAGGAACAGGAGGCCGAGGCCCTAAAGCCTTTACTGGAACATCCTGAACATCATTTCTTCCAAATTAGTCCGACAAAAGAGCAAGCTGATCCTTCCGTTTCAACAGAATGATCATTTTTATCCACTTCCTACAAAAGGTATCCCGTTTCTGCGGGATACCTTTTTGTTGATAATCCCGTATAAAATGAGCCTACAACCCCTAGCCGATGTTAAACTAAGGATAGTGGCCATTTTTCTCCTTCAGCAAACCGTACCATGCGATCATAAGAATCAACCTTGATTATAATTCGAGACTTTTGAGTACTGCTCCATACCTACCGATGCTCGAGGTCGGGTAGCTTTAAACCACTGAAAACATAGCATGAAGATAAGAACAGCATCAATCACATCTCCACCGTAGTACATTAGCATCCCTCCCATTTCCGCCTGCTCTGTAGAGACGCCATGAGGCGGGTGAGCATAGATGTATTTGGATAAGATGCTGTGTCCAGCTAACGCAACTGTTAATACGACGGCCCGACAGACGAAGCTAGACTTATGCGGCATTGGATCAATATAAATCATAGACACGGTAAAAACATATCCAGCAAGGAATACATGTATATGTACCAATATATGCAAAAGCACATTTCGCTGCATCATAGCATACAAGTCAGTCGTATAAAGTAACCATAGTCCTCCGACATTAAGACAAGAGGCGACAACAGGATGTCCCAAAATACGAATCGGCCAACTCTTCAGCACGTTAGAAAGACGTCGGGCGAGAGTCACATTGAGTGTTCTCAGGACAAGAGTCATCGGCGCCGCTAACGCCATCAGAAGCGGAGCAAGCATTCCAAGTAGCAAATGCCCCATCATATGTGCTGTAAAATCCATATGAGCACGATTCGCTAGAGGGCCAATCACTGCGGCAATGGCGCACAGAACTCCAAGCGCCCAAAAGATCGTGCGATGGATTGGCCAGTGCTTATGGCGGCGATTAGATATAAATGCAGCGAAGATATAAACAACTAATAGCAGAAAAAACGGCAATGCCAATAGTAGCTGCGCTAGTATCCCATTTGCGTAATCAATATGGGTGCCAGTGCTGTGATGAACGTAATTATTGATGTTCATGTGAATGCGTCTCCCTTGGCGGTTGTAAATCATTTCGTGCACGAATGATGAGAATCGCACCTGCTATCATCATACCAATCGCAATGATATTCCATGTCAAATCATAAGGAAGAAGATTCACATTATAGCGAATTTGATGCAACCGCATCAGCTTATGCTGGATTATGCCATCGTATAACTGGAATATTCCTGCCCCTAGCAGCACCCCTCCCCGCCATCTAGTGAGCCGCAACGCGTTTCGCCGACGAAGATCTGCGAGCATAAATAGTGATCCGACTGTCGCAAACCAACTAAAAGCATGGAACAAACCATCTGAGACCAATCCAATACTTGTCGTGGACTTGTCATAAAAATGGTGCCAGTGCAACAATTGATGAAAAACCGCTTCATCGATAAAGGCCACTAAACCAAGGCCGAGCAAGAAGCCTGACCATAGGTTACGGGCTAAGTATGGGGAGCTAGTTGCATCATGTGAAGGATTCTTTAGATTCATCTTTCCGGCAGTCATATGATCCTCCTCTTGCCTATGTCAATCTACTTAGCACTTGAATTTTCACATCGTTTCTTTCCACAGCTTTTCCCGAATAAGCAAACTATAATCAACCTCAACAAGAAATCGACTCCAATAAATTGCACAAACAAAACATAATAGCCATCGTGTTTGTTCATAGATGCCTTCTTATCTACTTTACATAACTTCATTTTTTTAAGGGTGGCTGTCCCTCGCCGGATATGTTCAATCAATGGCGACCACCCATTATTCTGAATGAAAAAAACAGCCCAGCATATACTGATATGCTCCCCCTAAGGTAGACAGATTAAAAAATAAAAATCTGTTTTCTCTTAGGGGGAGTTTTTCTGTGTCTGGCAAACATTATTCTGAAGAGTTTAAATATGAAGTTATTAAAGCTTAGGAGA
>NZ_LPUG01000008.1:0-17305 GCF_001560855.1 Anoxybacillus sp. P3H1B
CGAAGCCGCCTTTCAACTAAAGACCATGCGGTCTTCAGGGTTATCGGGTATTAGCTCCGGTTTCCCGAAGTTATCCCCGTCTTACGGGTAGGTTGCCCACGTGTTACTCACCCGTCCGCCGCTAACCGAACAGAAGCAAGCTTCTATTCGGTCCGCTCGACTTGCATGTATTAGGCACGCCGCCAGCGTTCGTCCTGAGCCAGGATCAAACTCTCCAAAAGAAAGTTGATTGGCTATCATTTAAATTTCGGTTGACCATACCGAAATTTTTCGATTAACGCTTCGTTTTGTTCAGTTTTCAAAGAACTTACTGCACTTTTTATATTTTACATATATCTTTGTTTGCTGTCAACTGCTTTTTATCGGAATCAGCAGCGACGTTCTTTAATTTATCATATAATAAAACAAGAGTCAATAGCTTTTTCTAAAAAATAATGTTCTTTTATTCCGCAGCCGTAATGTAAAGAACAATGCTTTCCTTACTATAGACCTACCCTGCTAGCATTTGTTTTTAGAGATGAAGTTTATACTGTTTTTCGAAACTCGGGCTTCGTTATGCGTTTATGTAGCAAAAAATTTATTTCTAACCAAGCACATGTTAATCATCCGATAAAAGCCAATTGAAATCACTCTATTTCTCGCTTTTCTGCCACAGTCAGCAAGCCCTTTGTTTGCCGACTGAAAGCTTAAGCATGCCTTTCTCGAACAGCGAATATTTAGCGGGCAAATGAATTTGCCCGCTGGCGTTCTTGTTCAAGAAGAGAAGCAGAAAAGATGATGTTTAGGATGTTTAGCTAGATCATTCTGCATTTTTCATTAAAATAATGGATAATCACCACGTGCGATCCCTGATCTTCGAAAATATACGTCACTTTTCTCTTGCTAAAGCTCTATCATTTCTTTTTCAAATCGTATTTGTCGAAGGTAACTTCTTTTATAGAAGAATATATTTTTGAATAATCACTAAAGCAGCCACTCCGGGAATTCCTAAAAATCCAGATATAAATGATGTTAAAAGGTTAATGGGTACATGAATATTAAAAGAAGTTCCAATAGCATTTAAAACAAATAAAAATAACGCTCCGATCATTAATTTAATAGCCCCGTAACCAAAAAAACGAATGGGCTTTAAGGGTGTTCCCACAAACAACAAAAGAACAATGGCACAAAAAAACAAAGTAATCACCATTTTGTGTTCCATTATATCCGCCCCTTTATATAAAGATTGCTTGTACTACTTCAACATTATGCGTACATGACAAAAAAAGAACAAAAAAAGGAGCTTATCTCGCTCCTTTTAATGATAGACGCCGAAGCTTTGCTTCTCGAATAAGAAAAAAATATTTCGCTTCAGCAATTTTTACATCGATGAGTACTTCCTGTGAAGGCTCTATGCTTTTCTCAATAAGCTGCTTTTGTTTCATCCATTCCTCTCTCGTTACTTCCAGTTCTTCAATTAATCGCTGATCGAATTGCTTTTTTAACCATCCTTTGCGTCGCCAAAGCACGCGACTCACCTCAACTAAATTTTCTTATAATTCTCGGCGACCTTCAAGAGCCTTGGAAAGCGTCACTTCATCTGCATATTCTAGGTCTCCTCCTACTGGCAATCCATGAGCAATCCGGGTTACTTTGATGCCTGTTGGCTTCAGGAGCCTTGATATATACATAGCTGTCGCTTCTCCTTCGATGTTAGGGTTTGTAGCTAAAATAACCTCCTGCACCGTTTCATCCTGAAGACGCTTTAGCAGTTCAGGAATTTTGATATCTTCTGGACCGATGCCATCCATTGGAGAAATAGCTCCATGCAAGACATGATACAGTCCGTTGTACTCTTTCATTTTTTCCATTGCGATCACATCTTTCGACTCTTGAACTACGCAGATCGTCGTTTGGTCCCGTCTTTCATCTTCACAAATATAGCACGGATCCCTATCTGTAATATGGCCGCACACCGTACAATAAGACAAATTGCGCTTGGCGTTTACTAACGCTTTAGCAAAGTCTAATACAGTATCTTCTTTCATATCAAGGACAAAAAAAGCGAGCCGCACCGCTGTTTTCGGTCCAATTCCCGGCAATTTCATAAAGCTGTCAATTAATTTGGATATCGGCTCTGGATAATGCATGAAACATCCTCCTAGAACAGGCCTGGGATATTTAAACCTTTTGTAAATTGTCCCATCGTTTCCGCTGTCAGCTCATCTACTTTTTTCAACGCATCATTTGTTGCAGCTAAAATTAAGTCTTGCAGCATCTCAATATCCTCAGGATCGACAACCTCTTCTTTAATTTTCACCTCCAAAATTTGCTTATGGCCATTTGCAACTACAGTGACCATGCCACCCCCAGCTGTTCCCTCTACTTGTTTTTCAGCGAGCTCTTCTTGTGCTTTTTGCATATCTTTTTGCATTTTTTGCATTTGCTTCATCATTTTTTGCATGTTTCCCATTCCACGCATCATGATCAATTCCTCCTTTAAGATTATTCTTTAATTTCGATTAAATCTTCTCCAAACAATCGTTTGGCTTCCACAATAAGCGGATCCTCCTCCCGCCGAGGTTCTTTGTCTCTTTGCATTCCTTTTTCACGAATAAACTCTTCTCTTATCGCTCCCCATTCTTCATCAGGAACAGCGATCATTTCAACATGACGCTGCGTCAAATCAAACAAAATGGCTTCTACGTTTTCCTTTACTTGGTTCGTATTATCAGCTGCCATTTTACAATGAATTTCGTATTTAAATTTTAAAACAAATGCCTGAGGGCTTGCTGCAACTGGCTCACTTTCCTGCAATAGAGCAGCATGTGATACTTTATTTTGCTTTTTTAAAATATCGAGTACTTCTGCCCAATGGCTTTTAATTAATAATAAATCTTGGTGTGTGGCCTGCTTTAATATTTCATGAATGCGGCCGACAGGCGTTTTATATCCGCTTGTTTTCAATGGTTTTGTCGTTTTTTTCGTTTGGACAGATACAGAATCTTGAGGTGGCGCAGAAATCCCTTGTTCTTTCAAACGAAGCAGCTCTGTCTCCAGATTTTCGATTTTCTTTATCAGATGACGCATGTCTTCTGCTGCAGGTAATGATGGAGACTGGTGCTCTTGATGACAAAGCTTGACTAAAGCAACTTCTAAAAAAATACGTGGATGATTCGTCCATTTCATTTCCTGCTGACTTTTATTTAAAATTTCGATTGTTTCGTAAATAGAGGACACAGGAATCATTTGAGCAAGCTGCTGAAACTCCTGATCCACCAACACCTCTCTTATCATGCCGCTTAAATCTGGAGCTGTCTTGTATAACAGAAGATCTCGATAATAAAAGATTAAATCCTCGATCAAGCGATTTGAATCCTTTCCCTGATCCATAAATTGCTCTAAAAGCCGTAAAGCTTCCGCCACATTTTTTTGGTGAACAGCTCGGACAAGATCAGTCAACATAAAAGAAGATACTGCTCCTGTCATAGAAAGCACATCTTCCAGCAATACTTCTTCTTCGCTGAAGGAAATGGCTTGATCAAGCAAGCTTAATGCGTCGCGCATACCTCCGTCCGCTGCGCGGGCGATTGCAAATAACGCTTCATCAGAAGCCCTAATATGCTGTGCATCGATCACTTGTCTTAATCTCGAAACGATCGAATGAGGCTGAATTCTACGAAAATCAAAGCGTTGACAACGCGAAATAATAGTAGGCGGAATTTTATGCGGCTCGGTTGTCGCTAAAATAAAAATGACATGCTTTGGAGGCTCTTCTAACGTCTTTAATAATGCGTTAAAAGCACCGATCGAAAGCATATGCACCTCATCTACAATATACACCTTATATCGTACAGAAGTAGGTGCAAATTTTACTTTCTCACGAATATCACGAATTTCATCTACTCCATTATTGGATGCTGCATCAATTTCTAATACATCTGGAATAGAACCGTTCGTGATGCCAACACAAGCTGGACATTCGTTACATGGCTCAGCTACTGGCGCCCTCTCGCAATTTACAGCCTTCGCCAAAATTTTCGCAGCGCTTGTTTTACCTGTACCACGTGGACCAGAAAAAAGATAAGCGTGGGATATTTTATTTTGAAGCAGGGCACTTTGCAATGTTTTCGTTACATGCTCCTGACCGACAACATCAGCGAATAACTGCGGCCGAAACACACGATATAGCGCTTGATATGTCACAAAAACGGCCCTCCTCTTTTCTCTTATCTTATTTATTATATAATGTCTTAATCGTTTTTCAAAACACAAAACAAAATAAAAAAACCCACTCTTTGTAAAGAGTGAGATTGACTTATGTATGGTATACCGTGCACCTTCCGTCGATTAGCTGCCCCAAGCGTTGCTTAAGCAGTTAGCTCAGTCCAGGCTCCCCCACGGCACATGGGAGCATCCGCTTACTGCTGCTTCCTTCCGGACCTGACAGGGTTCACGGAATCCCATTGCGTGGGACCCAGACGTCAACACCACTTGCTTAAGACAGACCTCACAACATACTAACCTCGGGAAGGAATTCGGTCTCGCTAGAGCGGATTGCGAGTACAGGGCACCGCTACCTCCCCACTTAGCACGGCAAATATAAGTATATCGTCTTTTTTTAAAAAAAGCAATGAATGCAGATGGTAATTTATTTGGAATGTTCGCCAGTCTTTTCATCTTTCTGTTTTTTTCTGATTCTTAGCTGTCGGAAAAAATCGCTGAGAATACGGCCGCATTCTTCTTGCCGTACACCACCTACCACCTCTGTTTGATGGTTAAACCTGGACTCTTGCAATAAATTCATCAGCGTTCCAGCACATCCTCCTTTTGGATCGCTCGCGCCAAACACCACCCTCTTTATCCTTGAAAGAACAATAGCTCCGGCGCACATCGCACATGGTTCTAATGTGACGTATAGTGTCGCGTCTTCAAGACGCCATGACCCCATCGCCTCACACGCTTGATCAATCGCTAATATTTCAGCGTGAGCAATAGCCCGTTGCTCAGTTTCCCGCAAATTATGAGCGCTTGCAATAATTTTACCATTTTTTACAATAATAGCCCCAATCGGTACCTCTCCTATTTTCTCTGCTTTTTTAGCTTCTTCAATCGCTAACTGCATATAGTACTCATCATTCATGATTAAACCCTCACTAAAATAACCGTCATTTCGCTTTTTTCTTAATCATAAAATATGAAGAAGGAAAGAGGCAACTAGGAGGGAATATATGCAAATTCATGTTGTACAGCAAGGACAAACTCTGACGGGAATTGCTCAAGCTTACAATACGACTCCTGAAGAGATTATTCGTGCCAACAAAATTGAAACGCCAAATTCACTCGTTGTGGGCCAAACCGTCGTCATTCCGATTGTTGGGAGATTTTATTGGATAAAATCAGGAGACAGCCTTTGGTCAATCGCTAGACAGTTTCAAACAACACCGCAACAGCTTGCTCAAATCAATCGTATACAAATAAACACCCCTCTACAAATTGGACAGCGTTTATATATTCCACCGCTCCCAAAAAGAAACGCTGAATTTAATGGATATGTCGAGCCGCGGACGGCGAACGTGCTTCCTGTTTTGGAGGAAAGCGCGCGGAGTGCTGCTCCATACTTAACATACCTCGCCCCATTTAGCTTTCGTATTCAAAGAGATGGAACATTAAAAGAGCCGCTTCTTAATAACTTTCCTTCTATTGCACGTGCTGATAATGTAACATTAATGATGGTAATCACCAATATTGAAAATGACCAATTTAGCGATGAATTAGGATCTATTATCTTGAATAACGAAGCACTGCAAAACCGATTTCTTGAAAACATCGTTTCTACAGCCAAACGGTATGGTTTTCGTGATATCCATTTCGACATGGAATATTTACGTCCCGCTGATCGAGACGCATATAGCGCCTTTTTACGTAAAGCTAAACAACGATTTAATCGAGAAGGTTGGTTAATGTCAACCGCTCTCGCTCCAAAAACAAGTGCTACACAAAAAGGACGCTGGTACGAAGCACACGATTATAGAGCTCACGGCCAAATTGTTGATTTCGTTGTGATTATGACCTATGAATGGGGATATAGCGGCGGACCGCCAATGCCCGTTTCACCAATCGGTCCTGTTCGACAAGTATTAGAGTATGCGATCACCGAAATGCCTGCTTCAAAAATTATGATGGGACAAAATTTATACGGCTATGATTGGACGCTTCCATATGTTCCTGGGGGGAAATACGCCCAAGCTATTAGTCCGCAACAAGCAATCCGTCTTGCCAACCGTTATCATGCTGCGATCGAATATGATTCAAAAGCACAAGCCCCTCATTTTCGTTATCGGGACGAAAACGGAAACGATCATCAAGTATGGTTTGAAGATGCTCGTTCCATACAAGCCAAATTTGATTTAGTCAAAGAGCTCGGCTTAAGGGGCGTTAGCTATTGGAAGCTTGGTTTAGATTTCCCACAAAATTGGCTTCTCATCACTGATAATTTCAATGTTATAAAGAGGTAGAAAGCACTTGATATTCAAGTGCTATTTCTTTTATTGATCTCTCCCTTTTCTCTTATCGTATATGCTAAAATAAAACCTGTCTGTCTAAATAGACTTTGAACGATCAAGGAGGGGCGTCACATGGGGATCGTACCGTTTATTGCGGTAGAGGGACCGATTGGGGTTGGAAAAACATCGCTAGCCAAAGCTATTTCTGAACAATTTCATTATCATTTACTAAAAGAAATCGTTGACGAAAATCCATTTCTCGGGAAATTTTATGAAAATATTGAAGAGTGGAGCTTTCAAACAGAAATGTTCTTTCTCTGCAATCGCTATAAGCAATTAGAAGATATCAATCGCGATTTTCTGAAAAAACAAAAGCCTGTCGTGGCTGATTATCACATTCTAAAAAACCTCATTTTTGCAGAAAGAACATTAAGATATGATCAATATCAAAAATACTTAAAAATATACCACATCTTAACGGATGATATGCCAGAGCCTAATATGATCATCTATCTCAATGCGAGTCTCGATACATTGCTACACAGAATCAAGATGAGAGGAAGGAAGATCGAAAAAAAGATCGATCCATTGTATTTACATGAACTATCCATTGCGTATGAACGAACAATGGAATTGTTAAAAAAAGAAAAGCCGCACATTCCTATTTTACATTTTGATGGGGACAAGCTTGATTTTGTCCAGCGTAAATCAGATTTACTCTACATATTTGAACAAATCAAAAATGGATTAGAAGGAGTTAACTGCAATGAACTTACGTGAAAAATATCATATTCCGCATGATGCTGTCATTACAATTGCCGGGACGGTCGGCGTCGGAAAATCAACAATGACGAAAGCTCTTGCCAAAGCACTACAGTTTCGCACTTCTTTTGAAAAAGTAGATACAAACCCATATTTGGACAAATTTTATGCTGATTTTCAACGATGGAGCTTCCACTTGCAAATTTATTTTCTTGCCGAACGATTCAAAGAACAAAAACGAATCTTCGAATATGGTGGAGGATTTGTGCAAGATCGCTCCATTTATGAGGATACGGGCATCTTTGCCAAAATGCATTTTGAGAAAGGAACAATGACAAAAGTCGATTATGAAACATATACGAGCTTATTTGAAGCGATGGTGATGACTCCTTATTTTCCTCACCCAGATTTGGTCATTTATTTAGAGGGAAGCTTTGAAGAAATTTTACGGCGAATTCAAGAGCGCGGCCGGCCTATGGAGCAACAAACTCCAATAGAATATTGGAAAGAAATGTATGATCGTTATGAACAATGGATTAATAGCTTTAATGCCTGCCCTGTACTTCGCATTAATATTAATGACTACGATCTATTGGAAGACGATCAATCCATTGAGCCAATTATCGAAAAAATGGCTCACATTCTTCATCAATACCGCTGTTTAAAAAGATAACCGCCTATTCTGAGGCGGTTTTTTATAAAGCGGGCAAAGCGCAAAATAAAAAATTCGTTACAATAAAGTAACGAATCGTTTCGAATAACAATCTCCATTTATGCGCAGTGGTGCTTTAAACGAACTGATGGCGGAGGAGGAGGGATTCGAACCCCCGCGCGCCTCTCGACGCCTCTCGGTTTTCAAGACCGACCCCTTCAGCCAGACTTGGGTACTCCTCCTTATCGACAAGAATTACTTTACCATACGAAAATACATCCGTCAATACTTTTCATCCTTTTCCCCCATATTCGAAATATAAAGAAAATAATCGTGGTACCAGACAAAATTCATTCGCTTGCTATCCTTGTGCTGTGTAAATAGAAACGAACGGCATCAATAAAAAATCACAGTCGGAAGGCAAGCCAGTGACTTGCCTCCGATATTTTAAGTCATCTTTCTATTATTTTTGCTGTTACTCCTGATCCGATAATTATCGGATGACTTCTTTATTTCCCATATAAGGACGCAACACTTTTGGAATTAAGACAGTGCCATCCTCTTGCTGATAATTTTCCAAAATAGCAGCCACTGTCCGGCCAATAGCTAAACCAGATCCATTAAGCGTATGAACGTGTTCAGGTTTCGCTTTTGGATCTCGGCGAAAACGAATATTAGCACGGCGCGCTTGGAATGACTCGAAGTTGCTGCAAGAAGAAATTTCTCGGTAAGTGCCGTAGCTTGGGAGCCAAACTTCGATATCATATTTTTTAGCCGCTGTAAATCCTAAATCACCTGTGCACATGCTCATCACACGATAAGGCAGTTCTAGCAACTGAAGCACCTTCTCAGCATGGCTCGTTAATTTTTCTAGCTCCGCATAAGAGTCCTCAGGCTTCACAAATTTCACAAGCTCCACTTTGTTAAATTGATGCTGGCGAATTAGTCCTCTTGTATCGCGGCCAGCTGAACCGGCCTCTGAACGGAAGCATGCACTATATGCCACATAGTTGAGCGGCAAGTCTTCTGCTGATAAAATTTCGTCGCGGTGCAGATTAGTCACAGGCACTTCTGCCGTAGGAATTAAAAAATAATCCTCGCTTTCAATTCGAAACGCATCCTCTTCAAATTTGGGCAATTGACCTGTTCCTGTCATGCTAGAACGATTTACAATATATGGAGGGAGCACTTCTTCATATCCATGCTCTTCTACATGCAGATCAAGCATGAAACTAATAAGCGCTCGCTCTAACCGAGCACCTAATCCTTTATAAAATACAAATCGGCTTCCTGTCACTTTCGCTGCACGCTCAAAATCCAAAATGCCAAGCTGATCAGCAATTTCCCAATGTGGCTTCGCTTCAAATGAAAACGCACGAGGTTCTCCCCATTTGCGGATTTCCACATTATTCTCTTCAGATTCCCCGATCGGCACAGATTCATGTGGAATATTCGGAATCGAAAGCAATAACATCTCTAACGTCTCTTCGACTTGTCGCAATTCATGATCCAACACTTTAATGCGATCGCCAACTTCACGCATTTCAGTGATCAAATGATCAGCATCTTGCTTTTCCCGCTTTAAAATAGCGATTTGTTGAGATACCTCGTTCCGTTTATTTTTTAGCTCCTCTGCTTTAGCAATGAGCTCCCTCCGCTTCTGATCAAGCTCTTCAAAACGAGTAAAATCCGTTAAATCTTCACCACGATGTTTCAGCTTTTCTTTCACTTCCGCTAAATTCGTGCGCAAAAATTTCAAATCTAACATCTCTTGTTCCTCCTTTTTTATTCCTAAAATAAAAAACTCTCGTCCCCTTATTAAACCAAGGGACGAGAGTAACCCGCGTTGCCACCCTAATTGAAGACAAAATGTCTTCCACTCAAATTGGTAACGGCTTGACACCGGAAATGCTTACTTGCGTTCAAGCGTTCGGCATTTCGCTCAAGGATGGATTCACAAGCGTTTCCCATCGGTTCGCACCACCCACCGATTCTCTGAAGAGAAACATTCCTGCTACTATTTCCTTTCATCACTTTAACGCTCATTCACTTTTAATAAAAATAATGTACTACAAGGTTCGGCAAGATGCAATGGTTTTATTCCATCGATTCTTTAACCATATTTATAAAATACTGTGTCATTCGATGATCTTCTGTTAATTCTGGATGGAAAGAGCATCCTAAAAATTGTCCCTGTCTCGCAGCGACTATTCGTCCCTCGTGCTTTGCTAAAATTTCTACCTCTTCTCCAACTTCAACAATATGTGGTGCACGAATAAAGACACCAATAAAATCATCAGCGACTCCAGTAATTGACAGTTCCGCTTCAAAGCTTTCCCGCTGACGGCCAAATGAATTCCGTTCAACAGTAATATCCATTAAACCAAGATGTGGTTCATCATATCCAACAATACGTTTAGCTAACATAATCAAGCCTGCGCACGTTCCAAAGATGGGTTTACCTTGTGCAGCAAACTCCTTTAACGGCATTATAAAACCGTATTGATCCATTAGCCGACGCATCGTCGTACTCTCGCCACCTGGAATAATAAGACCATCGATTTCTTGAAGCTGCTCCATTTTTTTGATGACAGTCGCTTCAGCTCCACACGATTCAATCGACTGAACGTGCTCTCGGACAGCTCCTTGCAAACCTAAAACACCAATTTTTATCATCTTAACCTTCTCCCTTGATTACCAGCCGCGTTCTTGCATGCGTTGTTCAGGTAATAACGACGAAATATCGATTCCTCTCATCGCCCCGCCTAACCCTTTAGAAAGATGAGCAATTAGTTCATAGTCTTCGTAATGAGTCGTTGCTTCAACAATCGCACGTGCATATTTCTCCGGATTCTCTGATTTGAAAATACCAGACCCTACAAATACGCCATCTGCTCCTAAGTACATCATTAAAGCAGCATCCGCAGGAGTCGCTACTCCACCCGCTGCGAAATTAACTACAGGTAACCGGCCTAATCGTTTAATCTCAAGCAGCACTTCAAACGGAGCGCCGAGATTTTTTGCTTCTGTCATCAACTCATCTTCACTCATGCTCACAACTTTACGCACTTGAGCATTCACTTTGCGCATATGGCGGACAGCTTCAACAATATTTCCTGTTCCCGGCTCTCCTTTTGTCCGCAGCATCGATACGCCTTCAGCAATCCGACGAGCTGCCTCCCCTAAATCTCGACATCCGCACACAAATGGTACGGTAAATTGGCGTTTATCAATATGGAATTCTTCATCAGCAGGAGTCAAAACTTCACTTTCATCAATATAGTCTACCCCTAACGCTTCAAGAACTCTTGCCTCCACATAATGACCAATACGCGCTTTCGCCATTACCGGAATGGAAACAGCTTTCATTACTTCTTCCACTACAGTTGGATCTGCCATACGAGCAACACCGCCTGCAGCCCGGATATCAGCTGGCACGCGCTCCAATGCCATAACCGCTACAGCTCCAGCAGCTTCTGCGATTTTTGCTTGTTCAGCATTTACCACATCCATAATAACGCCGCCTTTTTGCATTTCCGCCATTCCGCGTTTGACACGCTCTGTACCTGTAATAGCCACTTGTGATTCCTCCTAATAACCTCATGTAGTCGTATTTTTTCATGAAAAAAGAAAGAAAAGCGATAAGAAATAATTTAATTACATTTTCTTATTTTACCTCAATTTTTTTAAAAATCACAATAAAAAAAGTAAAAAGCTCCTCCTGCTTAAGGAGGAAGCTTTTTAAAACCAGCCTTTGACCGTCTTTGTCACACTTGTCCAAATATCGCTGAATAAACCGCCGATTCCTCTCATCATCAATACAAATCCATTTGCTTTTTCCACGCTTTGTTTAGCTACAACATCTACCTGTACGGCACTTTTCCCATTTGGTGTCAAATAATCATCATCATTAGCTCCCGTATACCGCACCGTCATGTATCCAACTTTTTCGCCTTTTTTGATCGGTGCTGTTAACTCTCCATCTTTATTGAGCTTTTTCTTGTCAAACACATATACTGGCTTATAGTTTTTGTCTTCCCCATTTTTTATGACAAGAGAAAGGGTTTTTTTCGTGACAACAGCTACTGATTTTTCCTTTCCCTTTGTTACAGGCAAAGTAGCGTCACCTTTTTGTTGATACCCTGCTGGATAAAGTTCCTTTAATGAATAGTTACTGAACGCATAATCCAATAGCTTTCTCGTTTGCTCGAATCGAGCATTAATGGTCGATTTGCCATTGCTTTTTGCATTCATAACAACCGTAATAAAGCGAACACCGTTTTTCTCCGCCGTTCCTGTAAAGCAGTAGCCAGCAAAATCTGTATATCCTGTTTTCAATCCGTCTACTCCCTCATAGCCATAAACAAGACCTGGCAGCATCCAGTTCCAATTGTCCATTTTAATTTGGTCGTCTGTGCCTTCTCTAAATGTTTTTTTCGTTATGCTCGAGGTTTCTAACACTTCAGGATACTCTTTAAGTAAATGGTAAGCTAACGTAGCAACAGCACGAGCTGACATAACATTTTCTTCGCTTGCTTCTGTTCCTTGTGGATGAAATCCTTGTAAATCTTGATTGCTTAGTCCTGTCGCATTGACAAATTTATAACCTTGTAACCCCAGTTTTTTCGCTTTTTCATTCATCATTCTGACGAAGTTTTCCTCTGAACCGCCTACAATTTCAGCGATAGCAACTGCAGCGGCATTAGCAGAATAGATCGCCATTGCCTCATAAAGCTCAAGAACGGTATACTTTCCATCTTTTCTTAGTGGAACATTAGATAGATCGCGATCTTGTGACAGACGGTATACATAATCACTTGGTGTATATTCTTGATCCCATTTCACACGTTTTTGTTTCACTGCTTCTAATAACAAATATTCTGTCATCATTTTTGTCATACTTGCGATTCCAAGAACGGTATCAATATTCTTTTGGTACAAAATTCTTCCTGATCCTGCATCAACAAGTATCGCCGCATCCGCTTCAATATTTATCGGATCCTGTGCGGCCTCCACTTTTTTATTCAATGGAAAAACCGTTGCTAGCAGGAACACTAAAACTAATCCTATTATTATACTTTTCTTTCTTTTCACTTTTACACCCTCCTTACACAAACGTTATTGTAACATACTCCTATACAAAAAAATAGACGGAGGAACCTTCCTCCGCTTCAAGCGATCGAAATGCAACTTGGCATGCTAACATTTTCGCTTCTTCTTCGACTAAGCGACTATTCGATTTCGACAGTCAGGTGGCCGAACAACAACGTCTTCCAGATAAATGCATTTGTTGCTCGTCTCTCTGTCACACTTTGGCGTGACGAAGGCAAGTCTATGACTTGCCTCTGACAGTCAAAAAATGGAGCGGCTTCTTTCCAATCGCGCTATAACTTTCATATAAAGCTTGTACACTGAAAAAACTACTAATGTTACATCCACAGGCAAATCATTATGAAATGGAATAGTTTGGAGCTTCTTTTGTGATTTGTACATCATGCGGATGGCTTTCCCGCAATCCTGCACCTGTCATGCGAATAAATTGTGACTTCTCGCGCAATTCTTCTAGATTTTTTGTTCCACAATAGCCCATTCCGGATCTTAAACCACCGACAAGTTGATAAATCGTATCGGCAAGCGGTCCTTTATAAGGCACACGGCCTTCGATTCCTTCCGGAACAAATTTTTTATTATCTTCTTGGAAGTAGCGGTCCTTACTTCCTTTTTCCATCGCTGAAACAGATCCCATTCCACGGTACACTTTAAAACGACGGCCTTGATAAATTTCGGTTTCTCCAGGGCTTTCTGTTACCCCAGCTAAAAGGCTTCCAAGCATTACGGCATGAGCGCCAGCTGCTAGAGCCTTCACAATATCGCCTGAATACTTAATTCCGCCATCTGCAATAATTGGAACACCGTATTTGCGCGCCTCTGTCGCACAATCATAAATAGCTGTGATTTGTGGCACTCCTACACCAGCAACAACGCGCGTCGTACAGATCGAACCTGGTCCAATTCCCACTTTGATAATATTAGCCCCAGCCTCAATTAAATCTCTTGTCGCTTCTGCCGTAGCCACATTTCCTGCAATAATATTTAGCTTCGGATACTGTTCGCGGATTTTTCGTACTGTATCAAGAACACCTTTTGAATGGCCGTGAGCCGTATCTACAACAATTACGTCCACATTGGCCTCAACTAATTTTTTTACACGAATCATTGTATCAGCTGTTACCCCAACAGCAGCACCAACTAATAAACGGCCTTTTTCGTCCTTTGCTGAGTTCGGAAACTCAATCACCTTTTCAATGTCTTTAATCGTGATTAATCCTTTCAAAACGCCATTTTCGTCAACAAGAGGCAATTTTTCAACCTTATATTTTTGCAAAATCTTTTCTGCCTCTTCTAAAGTAGTACCTACAGGAGCTGTAATTAGGTTTTCCTTTGTCATGACATCGGAAATTTTTATGGAGTAATCTTGAATAAAACGTAAGTCTCGATTGGTAATAATGCCGACCAGCTTTTGTTCTGTTTCATTATTAACAATTGGAACACCGGAAATGCGATATTTGCCCATCAAGTGCTCCGCATCATATACTTGATGATCTGGAGTCAAAAAGAATGGATCAGTAATTACTCCACGTTCTGAACGCTTAACTTTGTCTACCTGCTCTGCCTGTTGTTCGATTGACATGTTTTTATGAATAATTCCTAATCCACCTTGGCGAGCCATTGCAATCGCCATTTCTGCTTCAGTAACGGTATCCATCCCTGCACTGATAATGGGAATATTTAACGATAACGTTGGAGTAAGTTGAGTTTTAACATCTACATCTCGAGGCAATACTTCTGATTTTGCAGGAATAAGAAGAACATCATCAAAGGTCAATCCTTCTTTTACAAATTTAGATTCCCACATGTTTTATCCTCCTCATCCGGAAATATTATTAGTAGCTTAACAACTGGTTAAAATACTGTCAAGGAATCAAGGAAATGTTCGATTTTTCTTTCAATTTTATCATTTCAACGAAAGGGGAATGGTCAATGTTACATAGCGAGGAAGTTTGGATGAAATTTTCTTCTTTCCATTCTACAAGCATGGTTCAACAATTGTTATACCGTTGTTATTCCAAGACGGGAAGAGAAGACGCAAAACAAAAAAGTTATGCAAATGGCTACGCTTTTCTTTACTATTTACAGCATGGTCAAAGCTTTTATCTGACAGCTCGAACAGCTCCTCTCTCAATTCAACCTGTCCTTTTATTTTATGGAATGGTCCAGCTTTTAAAAGCTTGTATTCTTACTGTAGATGCTGATTATCCCATGTCATCATCTGTTTTAGCGCATGGTGTTTCAACAAGAAAGCAAAAAAAACAAAATTATAATTTTTTCAATGACGAAGTAAAAGTTCAAAAGCACGGATTGTTTACTCATTTTTCTGAAAAAATGTTCCATGTGAAACATATGGCTGGAGAAAAATTTCAAATGCGTTCTTTATTAAAGCGCATTAGCGAGCTTCACGAATTGTTTGAAGTCTACTATGGGGCTAAGCTATCAAGGAAAGTCCATTACGATCCTTTTCGACAATGCATCCTCATTCCAGTTACTATTTTAGACGATTACCATATGACATTTTCTCATTTCATAAGCCATGTCATTCCAGAATGGCACTGGATTCAAAAAGAATCTGTTGAAATAGAGGGGAATTATATTAAAGCCATTTGTACTGATCAATTAAAATCATTAGAGCATGAACCGTTTATGTTTGATTTGAGCACGAAAACATATCGTCTTCCGACACAACGCGAAGAGATATTTCAAAAACAGGAGGTTATATTTCATTATTTATTATTATATAACTTAAGCATGATCTCTCGATACGAAACAGAATGGTGGAGTGAATTGCTACATTCCTATTCGAGCGAAGCCTATCCGTTTATCCATAAGTTTTTATCTGTAACATTTGAAAAAGTCCCTTTTTTATTGTATGAGTATTTAGCTTTAACTAACTGATCGTATTTTGCAACAGTCGGTTGTCGAGATCCATTCATGAGTCCCCGGATCTCTGATCTTGGCCTCTACTACAATAAGTACATGATAAAAAAGTTTGTAGAGCGGCCGTTGACCACCAAATCATTTATATATAAATCCAAGTTCTTTTTTGGGCATACGGTTATCTCGTCTCTGAGCCGTCTACACTGAAAATAGGATAGACGGACAGGAGTGGTAGAGATGAAAACTTGGCAAATTACAGAGACACACGGCTGGACCATTGATACATTACGCCAACAAGAAAAACAATCCAAACACACATGGCAGTACAAGCGAGTGGCTTCCATTCGGATGGTGATGGAAGGATACAAGGGCATTGAGGTTGCTGCTTGCCTCGGTTTGAATCGCAAAAGCGTATCCGAATACGTTCGTCTGTTTTCAGAAGGCGGTCTCGATCAGTTGTTGAACCGGAACTTCACTTCGCACAAGCCTACCTACTTGTCTCTGGAAGAACAAGATGAGTGGATCGCCATCGTGAGTGAACAAACACCATGTGAACTTGGGTTTGCGCAAGAGTCGTACTGGAATACGAAACTGATCCAAACCTTTCTCATGAACCGATTTCATGTGGGAATGTCAAGGGAAGGTATTCGCCTCATGGTGCATCGACTCAGCTTTCGCTATACGCGACCGACGTATGTCCTGATCAAAGCTAACGAACAAAAACAACAGAATTTCCAAAGTGAGCTGAACATGATAAAAAAAACGTGATGACCGACTGCTGTGTTCTGTTATATGAAGATGAAAGCCATATCCGTGATGTCCAAACCCTACATGCCACCTGGCAGCCGAAAGGAAAACAAAAACAAATGCCGGTTTCTGAATCTCAGACGACACTTCACCTGTTTGGCGCGGTGAATCCAGAAGAAGGAGAGGTATTCTGCATGGAAACGGACACGTGTAACACCCAAACATTTCACCAGTTCTTGAAATACTTGCTTCCATGCCATCCGCAAAAGCATCTCATTCTGGTGCTGGACCATGCTCGCTACCACCACGCCCGTGCACTGCGTCCTTTTTTGACTAAACACGAAGACAGGCTGACACTTTTCTTCTTGCCGCCTTACTCGCCTACTCCCAATCTTATGGAACGGAGTTGGAAGTGGCTTAAGGAAGTGGTACTGTCAAATCGATACGATAAGGACCGTGCAGACTTGCGAGACGGAATGAAATATATGTCCGTTTATTAACTTGGATTTATATATAAACAAAGGACCTGACTAAACGTGATGATATGCTCCCCCTAAGGTAGACAGATTAAAAAATAAAAATCTGTTTTCTCTTAGGGGGAGTTTTTCTGTGTCTGGCAAACATTATTCTGAAGAGTTTAAATATGAAGTTATTAAAGCTTATGAGA